>NZ_JBFODC010000036.1:554968-594985 GCF_040908105.1 Aeromonas sp. R7-2
GGTTTTTTTTGCCTCGCGCTTTCCCCTCAGCGCCTCTGCCCGGCCAGCTGGCTGACAAACTCCTTCATGGGCATGGGCCTGCCAAACAGGTAGCCCTGCAGGAAGGTCACCTCGCGGGACTTCAGATAGTCGGCCTGCACCTGATTCTCCACCCCTTCCGCCACCAGTTGCAGACCGAGCCGGGTCGCCAGATCGATGACGTTCTCCACGATGTGACTGGAGAGCGCGTCCGACCCAATCATGCCGACGAAGCTCTGATCGATCTTGAGGAAGTCTACCTGGAAGGTCTGCAGGTAGGTCAGGCTGGAGTGTCCGGTGCCGAAATCGTCGATGGCGATGAAGACCCCGAGGGCATGCAGCTCGGCAAAGAGCCGGTCCGTCGTCTCGTCCGCCACGATGAGCTCGCGCTCGGTCAGCTCCAGCACCAGCTTGATGGGATTCCCCTTGAAGGCGTTGATGAAATCCCGGCAATCTTCCACCAGGCTCAGATCCTTGCAGTGGCTGGCGCTGATGTTGAAGCCGAAGTGGAACCCTCGCGGCAGATGGTGCGCCTTACCCGCAAACTGTTCGCGCACCTGCGCCATCAGCAGCCGGGTCATGGGCACGATGAGGCCACTGTCCTCTGCCAGGGGAATGAAGCGATCCGGCGAGATCATCCCCTGACGGGGGTGTTGCCAGCGCATCAGCACCTCGCAACCGCTCCATTGGCCGTCCTCCCCGTTCACCACGGGTTGCAGATAGGGGATGAACTCCTGCTGGGAGAGTGCCCGTTTCAGCTCCTGGGCCGGCGAAGTCGAACGGCCCATCAGCCAGAAGACCGCCACCCCGAGCAGCAGGCTCAGCAGAGGATAAATAATGACGCCCACCTTGGAGTAGTCCCAGATGTGGGCACGGTACTCATCCACCGACACCGTGGTCACTACCTTGAACGGGTACCTGTTCGAGACCTGCTCTAGATAGCCACTGCGGTCCTTGGGGATCAGCTTGTCGGTGAGCTCGCTGTTTCGCAGCAGCATCTCGTTGCCGACCACCAGCCCCAGTGGGGAGTTGCGGCTCAGCATGTCCAGGATGTTGAGCAGGTAGTAGCCGTCGACCCCCACCAGCACGCTGAACTCGCCCACCTCTTCCCGGTAGGCGATGAGGGGGCGATTCGGGGTGACCGGGTTGCCCTTCATCAGGTCGAGCCTGCCCCCGACATAGTCTTCCAGCTTGATGCCGCCATCGACCGGGCCATAGAGGGAAGAGCAGTAGATCCGATCTCCCCTGGCCAGGTTGACGCTGCGCACATCCGGCACCGTGGCCACCTGATCCCTGAGCCCCTGCACCACCTCGAGACAGGGCCTGCCCAGGCTGCCGGTGAGGGCCGACGCCGCCAACTGGGCATTGTCCAGAGTGCGGTCGAACATGACCCTGGCATGTTCCAGGCGCGCCACCGCATCCTGTTTCACGCCGGTGGCGGTCTGCCAGATGACGATGACGAGCCCAAGGAGCATGGGCAACAGACCGGCCAGCAAGGCACAGAGCAGCCGGACATAGAATTGACGCACCTTCAAACGTCGAAATGGCATAACGGCCCTCATGAACATGGCGAAAAAGCGCTCGAGTTTACCCGCTGGCGCCCGTTTGGCAAGCCGGAATGAGCCCCTGATACCGCCGCGCCACGGCGCCCCCCGTGGTCGCAAAGCCCGGCTGCCCCGTGAACAAAGGGGGCGGCGTCTTGGGAGACAAAAATCATAATGCTCATAAAAACAGGAGCTTGTCCATCGGGCACCCAGGCTCTAGAGTAGACCCTAGAGCGTCAGGGAGGCAGGACATGAAGATACTGATCACGGGGGGCACGGGGTTTATCGGCCGCCGTCTGGTGGCACACCTCAAGGTGGCGCACGAAGTAGTCGTGCTGACCCGTCAGGGCAGCCGGGCCTACGAGCTGCTCGGCCACGATGTCACCCTGCTGGACAGCCTGGACAGGCTGGATCACCTCAATGACGTGGACATCGTCATCAACCTGGCCGGCGAACCCATCGCCGCCGGACGCTGGAGCGAGTCCCGCAAGCAGTTGCTCTGCAACAGCCGCTGGCTGCTGACCGAACAGCTGGTGGATCTCGTCAAACTCTCCAGCACGCCCCCCAGATTGCTGCTCAATGCCTCCGCCATCGGCTGGTATGGCCGCCAGGATGACGCCCCTCTGGATGAAACATGCCAGAGCCCTCACGACGAATTCACCCACCGTCTCTGTCAGCAGTGGGAGCAGCTTGCCCAGCAGGCCCGCTCGGCCCAGACCCGGGTCTGCATCCTGCGCATCGGCCTGGTACTCGGCATGGAGGGGGGCGCCTTGCCCAGGATGCTGCCCCCTTACCGCCTGGGCCTCGGCGGCCCCATGGGCAGCGGCACCCAGATGATGAGCTGGATCCACGTGCAGGATCTGGTGCGGGCCATGCTGTTTCTCATCGAGCACGGCGAGTGTGACGGCATCTTCAACGGCACGGCCCCGGAACCGGTCAGCAATCGCCGGTTCAGCGAGACCCTGGCCGCCACGCTCCATCGCCCGCACCTCTTCTTCGTACCGGCCCCCCTCCTGCGACTCCTGATGGGAGAGGCGGCGGATCTGCTGCTCACCGGACAGCAGGTACTGCCCGCCCGCTTGCAGCAGGCCGGTTTTCACTTCAGCTTCCCGGCTCTGCCCGGCGCTCTGGACAATCTGCTGCACTCACCCCGTTGACCCAATGACACATCCCGACCGAGGTCGGGATGTGTCGAGCCATCAGAGCAGCCCCTGCCCCAGTCCCCTGAGCCGGTCGCTCAGGGTACCCGCCAGCAGTTGGCGGCGCATGCCCTGTCCGGCCAGGGTCACCAGCACGGCCCCAAGCAGGGGGAGTGCAGCCCAGATGGCCCAGTGGAACTGCCACTGCGCCCCCTCCCACCACCACTGCAGACCGAAGGAGCAGAGCTCCACCACCATGGCGGCGCAGAGCCCTGCCAGGGCACCGCTCGCCACCAGCTCCCAGCGCAACATCTTCTCGAGCAGGGCGCTGCCCGCCCCCAAGGTGCGCATCAGCAGCAGCTCCCGGCGCCGATGGGCCATGCCGGCCTGGGTCTGGGTCAGCAGCACCAGCAGGGCGGCCACCGTCACCAGCCCGAGCATCAACCCCAGGGCGCGGCTCACCTGATCGGAGACCAGAGTGAGGCGGCCTATCAGATCCTCCACATCGATGAGGCTCACCGTGGGGTGGCGGCGGATGAGTTCCACCTCTGCCCCTCGCCCCTCAGGCGGCAGACGATAGCTGCCGAGCCAGGTCTGGGAGAAGGGGGCCAGCACGTCCGGCGAGAAGATCATGTAGAAGTTCGGCCTCATGTTGTCCCACTTGATGGACCTCAGGCTGGTCACCCTGGCCTCGAACGCCCGCCCCTCTATGGTGAAGCCGAGCACGTCGCCGAGTGCGATGCCGAGCCGTCCCGCCAGTGCCTCGTCGACGGAGACTTCCCCCTTGCCGGCCAGCCATTGACCGGCAGTGACCTTGTTGTCGGCGGGCAGGGCCGATGTGGTGGTGAAGTTGAGCTCCCTGTCCACCCCCTCCCGCGCCGCATCCTCCCCCACCGCCTCACCGGCGATACGGGTCAGGCGCCCGCGCACCATGGGGTAGAAGTCCGAGGTGATGGCCCCGGCCTGGTGCAGATCGGCCAGGATCCCTTCCCGCTCGCTGTCCGCCACATTGACCAGGAAGCGGTTCGGGGCGTCGGCAGGCAACCGGGTGGAAAAATCCTCCAGCAGATCGACCCGCGCTGCCCACAGCAGCCCGAACAGCATCAGGGCCAGGGCGAAACCCGCCAGCTGGAACAGACCACTGCCCCGCTCACGGGAGAGGTGATTGATGGCCAGGCGCAGGGCATGGGGCCCCTTGAGCCGACTGCCAAGGCGCAGCAGCACGGAGGCGAGCAGGGCCAGCAGCGCCATCAACACCCCCATGCCGCCGATGAGCCCGCAGGCCAGCCTGATGTCGGCGGTAAAGCCCCACACCAGGGCAAACAGCCCGATGAGCCCCACGGGCACCGTCAGCCAGGGGGGGATCCCCGCCTCCAGCTCCCGGCGCAGCACCCGCAGCGGCGGTACCTTGAGCAGCCTCAGGAAGGGGACGAACGCCAGCATCAGGGTGATGAAGAAGGCGACCGCGAGGCCCAGGGCGAAGGGTCGCCAGGAGGGGGGCGGCAGATCCGCAGGCAGCAGATCCCCCAGCAGGTTCAGGGTCAGCCACTGCATGGCGCTGCCCGCCACCAGCCCCATCAGGGCCCCCACCAGGGTCAGGGAGAACAGCAGGGTGCCCATCAGTTGCCACAGGGTGCGCCGCGAGGCCCCCAGGGTCTTGAGCAGGGCCACCATGTTGGTCTGGCGCTCGGCGAAATGGCGCACCGCTATCCCCATGGCCAGGGCGCCGAGCAGCACGCCGGCAAGGGATGCCAGACGGAAGAAGCGCTCGGCATTGCCCAGGGATTTCCCCACCTGGGTACCCTGATCGTCGGGTTTGACGAGCTTTTGCCCGGCGCTCAGCCTGGGGTTGAGCCAGGCCTCATAGCGGGTGATGGCGTCACGGGGCCCCTTGACGAGATAGCGCCACTGCTGGCGACTGCCCGGCAGCAGGGCCCCGGTCGCCTCGATATCGGCGCTGTGGATCAAGGCCCTTGGCGCCATCTGGAAGGGGCTGAACCCCTGATCCGGCTCCTGGCCCAGCTCCCCTGCCACCGTCAGCCGGGTGTTGCCGACCTCGAGTACCTCCCCCACCTTGGCGCCGAGCAGCTGCATCACCCTGGCGGAGAGCCAGATCTCGCCGGGCGCCGGGGCGCGCTGGGGAGTGAGCTCCAGCTTGCCGTAGAAGGGAAAATCCCCGGGCACGGCGCGGATGGAGGCCAGTTGCAGGGTATCACCGTGAAACAGCATGCTGTTGAAGCTGACCGTGGTCTGCACGGCCAGCCCCTCCTGATGCGCCTGCGCCAGCCACTCTGCCGGTGCCGGCGTCGCGGAGCGCAGCACCCTGTCCCCTCCGATGAAATCCCGCCCGGAGGCCTTGAGCCCCGCATCCAGCCGATCCGCCACCAGAGCCACGCTGAGCACGCAGGCGACGCTCAGCGCCAGCGCCAGCACAAACCAGCGCAGCTCCCCGCTGAACCCTTCCCGGCGCAGCAGCTTCAATCCCAGTCGCCACTGACTCATGACGCCTCCCTCACCGTCCATGCTGCTGCCAACGATCGCCTGGTGCAGCTCTGTCTCCAATGACTCATGACAGCTCTCCCACCCTGGCCGCCATGACAGCCTGTGCCTCCAGCCGCCCGGCTGACATCACCAGCTGCCGCTGGCAGCGCTGGGCCAGCTCATGGTCATGGGTCACCACCACCAGGGTGGTGTTGTGCTCGCGGTTGAGACGAAACAGCAGTTCGATCACCGTCTCCCCGGTCTTGCTGTCGAGGTTGCCGGTGGGCTCGTCCGCCAGCAGCAGGCTGGGGCGGGTCATGAAGGCACGGGCAATGGCGACCCGCTGCTGCTCGCCGCCGGAGAGGCGTGGCGGCAGGTGGTGCAACCGCTCTCCCAGACCGACCTGGGCCAGCAGCTCCCGGGCACGGGGCTCGCTGTCGGTCTCCCCCCGCAGCTCGGCCGGCAACATGACGTTTTCCAGGGCGCTCAGGGTGGGCAGCAGCAGGAACGACTGGAACACGAACCCCACCTGCTCGGCCCGTAGCCTGGCGCGTCCCTCCTCGTCCAGCCGGGTGAGGGAGTGGCCGAGGATCTCTATTTCGCCGCTGCTCGGCAGATCGAGACCGGCCAGCAAACCGAGCAGGGTGGACTTGCCGGAACCGGACGCACCGACCAGCGCCAGCGTCTCGCCGGTATTGACTTGCAGATCGATCCCTTCAAGGATGGTGAGGCTTTCCTGACCGAGGCGAACGGTTTTACCGAGCCCCCTGACGGCGATAATGGGCGTTGAACTCATCTTGGGTATCCTGTTTGCCTGAACCTGTAATGACAATAGAACGTGGGAGTTGACTGCATGATGCGTCTCTTGTTTGCCGTGAGTTGCCTGTGCTGCTGGGCAGCGTCCGTCCAGGCCCAGACCCTGCTGGTACTGGGCGACAGCCTGAGTGCCGGCTACCAGATGCAGGCCGAACAGAGCTGGCCTGCCCTGCTCAATGAAAAGTGGCAGCAGCAGGGGGGAGCACACACCCTCATCAATGCCAGCATCAGCGGTGAAACGACCCAGGGCGGCCTGGCCCGCCTGCCCGCCCTGCTCGAAACCCACAAACCGGACTGGGTGTTGATCGAACTCGGCGCCAACGACGGGCTGCGGGGCTTTGCTCCCGCCATCACCCGGGCCAACCTGACCAAGATGATCGAGCTCACCCGGGCGCACCAGGCGAAGACGGTGCTGACCCAGATCCTGCTGCCCCGCAACTATGGGGCGCGCTATCTGCAACAGTTCGAGCAGATCTTCCCGGATCTTGCGAAGGCCAACGACCTGCCGCTGATGCCCTTCTTTCTGGATGATATTGTGCTGCGCCCTGAACTCATGATGAACGATGGACTGCACCCGACGGCCGCCGCCCAGCCCCGGATCCGCGACAAGGTCGCCCGCTTTGTCGAGCCTCTGCTGACTCAGTAGCTCGGTGGCCGGGCCCCTGGCCCTTCCCCTTGCCCAGCAAAAAGCCCCCGCATGGCGGGGGCTTTTTCATGGTTCGGCGTGCCGGGTTCAACGGCCCAGGATCTGCCGCATCCGCTGCTGGGCCACATCCACCAGCAAGTCGGGCTGGAATTTGGAGATGAAGCGATCACACCCCACCTTCTTGACCATGGCCTCGTTGAAGTTGCCGCTCAGGGAGGTATTGAGGGTGATGAAGAGATCGGACATGCGCGGATCGCTGCGCACCTCGTGAGTCAGGCGATAACCATCCATCTCCGGCATCTCGGCATCCGTGATCATCAGCATGATCTCGTCGGTCACCTTCTTGCCCGCATCGCACCACCCCTTGAGCAGCTTGAGGGCCTGCAAGCCGTCCTGGCACTCGATGACCTCGAGCCCGAGCTGGGCGAGGGTCTCGCGCACCTGGTTGCGGGCCGTGCTGGAGTCATCGACGATGAGCACCCGGCGTCCCTGCATCTGGGGCAGGATCTCCTCGTCCAGCACCTCGGACGAGATGCGCACGTCATAGGTGATGATCTCCGCCAGCACCTTCTCCACGTCGATGATCTCGACGATCTGGTCGACGCCCCCTTCCGGGATGCGGGTGATGGCGGTGAGGTAGTTGGCACGACCCGCCGAACGGGGCGGCGGCAGTATGTCCTTCCAGGTCATGTTGACGATGTGGGCCACCTGCCCCACCAGGAACCCCTGAATGGTGCGGTTGTACTCGGTGATGATGAGATTGGACTCCTGATCGATGGCCATGGGACGCATCCCGATGGCACCGCGCAGGTTGATGACGGGGATGGAGACGCCGCGAATGTTGGCGACGCCGCTGATGTTGTGGTGGGACCCCGGCATCTTGTTCAGATGGGGCAGCTTGACCACTTCCCGCACCTTGAAGACGTTGATCGCAAACAGTTGCTGGGCACCCAAACGGAACATCAGCAGTTCCAGGCGATTCTCCCCTACAAGCTGGGTACGTTGATCCACTGAATCCAATATGCTCGCCATATAACGCCCTTACGTCCATTTCCCGAAATTGCCCCGCACCGGAGCTGCGACATGCCAACCAGCCCCGCTTTCCCTGTCGGGACAACGCAAGCCTATATAGAAATAATGAAAAGCGTCGAGGAAAGATAGGATCTTGACCACGGGGCGTGATCATCGCCCCATCACTGCCTCATGGCAAGCACAGCCACGCACCGGCCCCGACAACAAGGGTATCGACCACACGGGGCCATTGCTGAACCCCGGCGTGCCGCTCTTGTCATCCAGCGCGGTCCGCCAGCAACAAAAAGACCGGCCACATGGGCCGGTCCTGGGATGTGCAGTGCGTCCGGGACGACTTAGAAGTTGTACTGCAGGGCCACGGCGACGATGTCGTCGGTGGACTTGTTCAGGCTGTTCTTGCCGGTGGAACCCACTTCGTCCAGCAGGTTGATCTTGTAGTCCACGTAGGCATTGAAGTTGTCGGTGAAGTTGTACCAGGCACCCACGGAGACGTATTCGGTCGCGGTGTCATCGATGCCGTGAGCGCTGTCCTTCACGTCGGTACGCAGGTAGGCCAGGGAGGGCTTGAACTTCGGCGTGATGTTGTACTGCACGACCGCTTCGTAGCCATCCATCTTCTCGGCGTAACCGCGCAGGGAGCCGGTGTCCACGAAGAGGTGATCTTCACCGTGGGAGTAGGTGGCGGCCATGTAGAGGTTGCCGACGGCGTACTTGGCGCCCACCCCGAACAGCTTGGCGTCGCTGTCGCCGCCGAAGCTCACGTTCTCGGCCTGCTCGTCGGTCTTGCCTGCCTGGTTGTAGGCAGCACCCAGGCTCAGGCCCATGTTGAAGTCATAGTTGGCAGAGAGGGCATACCCCTCGGAAGAACCTTTCGGGCTCCAGGTGCTGTTCGGGCCGACACGCTCGCTGCGGCTCGCGTTCTGCGGGTCGTTGTTGCCGGTGAACTGGGCACCCAGGGTCAGCCCCTGCCAGTTGTACATGTACTGGGCCAGGCCGTTGGTACGACCGGTGCCGAACACCTCGGTGTCCTTGCCCAGACCATCACCACCCCACTCCGGCAGCACGTCGGTGTAGTTGTTCACCGCCTTGGTGAACAGACCGTCCTGGCGACCGTAGCTGAAGGCACCGAAGCGATCGTGCTTGATGCCCGCATAGGCGTAACGCAGCTCGTCGTTGTCAGAACCGGAGACCGGCAGGTTGTACTCGGCGAAGCCGAACGCGGTCAGATCCTCGTCAACCTTGGTTTCACCTGCAATGTGCAGACGCAGGTAGCTGGCATCGCCTTCGGTGGCGTTGTCATCGGTGCCGTAGTACATGCCGTTGACGCGGCCGCCGATGTCCAGTTTGGTACCATTCTGATCGTAAACGTTGGCGGCCTGTGCACCACCGGCCAGCAGCAGGCTGGAGATGGCCATCGTCAATGCTGTCTTTTTCATTGTTCTTTCCTCAGGTGTAAGCACTCTCTGTCAGACCAGAGTTCGGTCGTGATGATCGGTTGATGTGCCGATGGCCTAAGGTAGATCCGGAAACCTTGATGGGAACTGAAGCGGCGAACGATTAATTATAAAAGCATCAATTCGAGCTGACGCCGCGACATATAGTGTCACATGAAATGACAACGGTAGAATTTATGACCATGAAAATCATTTTTGCAACACAAGCGATCTGAAAAATTTGATGAATGCAGTTTAATCTTTCAGAAAAGCGAGAAGCTGGGAGCCCTGCCGGGCGACACGGACTCCCCGCACACCTTCCCCGCCCCGTCAGACCGGCTGCCAGCCGCGCATGACCCTCAGCAGATCCTTCCAGCTCACTATGCCCACCAGAGCGCCGTTCTCCAGCACAGGCAGACAGGAGATCTGGTGCTCCAGCATGAGGCCGGCGGCCTCTTTCAGGGAGCGTTCGGGGGAGACGGTGATGGGTTCACGGCTCATGATCTGGTGGGCGCGCCGGTTGAGGGTCTCGGTGTCCCGGTTCATCTCGGCATCCGTGTCCAGATAGGGGCTGATGGCACGCAGCAGATCCCGGTCCGAGATGACCCCCACCAGCTTCTCTTCCTCCACCACCAGGAGGTGGCGGAAATGGGCCTGCTCGAAGATCTCCTTGATGACGCTCAGCCTGTCATCCATGGAAACGGTCGCAACCCGGGTCGTCATGATCTCTTTAATCAACATGGTCAGCCTCCTGCCCCCCAGATGTCTCTGTTATGACACGTTTTTCCGGCGGCAGCCATCCCCCCCGCCCTCAAGTGCAAATTTGTGTCATTTCACGTAAGATCCGCGCCAGTTTCTCTCCTTCAATCGAGCCAAGCAGACCCATCCATGATAGTTGCCAGTCAAATCGAACTGATCCGCGGCGGCCGCACGCTGCTGGACAACGCGTCCGCCACCATACACCCCGGCCACAAGGTGGGCCTGGTGGGCAAGAACGGCTGTGGCAAGTCCACCTTCTTTGCGCTGGTGCGGGGCGAGCTGGCCATCGACAACGGCAGCTTCAGCCTGCCCGCCGGCTGGCAGATTGCCGGCGTGGCCCAGGAGACCCCGGCGCTTGACTGCTCCGCCCTGGAGTACGTGATCGACGGCGACAAGGAGTTCCGCGCCCTGGAAGCCGAGCTCGCCCGGGCCGAGGCGGATGACAACGGTCTGCTGGTGGCCGAGCTGCACGGCAAGCTCGATACCATAGGTGCCTACAGCATTCGCGCCCGTGCCGCCGAGCTGCTGCACGGTCTGGGTTTTGGCGGCGATCAGCTCGACTCGCCGGTCAGAAGCTTCTCCGGTGGCTGGCGTATGCGCCTGAACCTGGCCCAGGCGCTGCTCTGCCGCTCCGATCTGCTGCTGCTGGATGAACCGACCAACCACCTGGATCTCGACGCCGTCATCTGGCTGGAGAAGTGGCTCAAGGGCTATCAGGGCACGCTGGTGCTCATTTCTCACGACCGCGACTTCCTCGATTCCGTGGTGAATCGCATCATCCATATCGAGAACGGCAAGCTCAACGAATACAGCGGCGGCTACTCCGACTTCGAACTGCAACGGGCCGAGCACCTGGCCCAGCAGCAGTCCATGTACGAGAAGCAGCAGCGGGAGATGGCCCACATGCAATCCTATGTGGACCGCTTCCGCTACAAGGCCTCCAAGGCCCGTCAGGCCCAAAGCCGCTTGAAGGCCATGGAGCGGATGGAGAAGATCCTGCCCGCCCACGCCGACTCCGAGTTCAGCTTCGAGTTTCGCGAGCCCTCCGCTCTGCCGACCCCGCTCATCGCCATGGAGAACCTCAGCGCCGGTTACGGCGACAAGGTGATCCTGGAGAAGATCAAGCTCAACCTGGTGCCGGGGTCGCGCATCGGCCTGCTCGGTCGCAACGGCGCGGGCAAATCCACCTTTATCAAGATGCTCTCCGGTAGCAACCCGCCGCTGTCGGGCAAGCTGGAGGTGAGCGCCGGGGTGAGCATCGGCTACTTCGCCCAGCATCAGCTCGAGACCCTGCGCCTCGATGACAGCCCCCTCGATCACCTGGTGCGCCTGGCCCCGGACAAGACCGAGCAGGAGCTTCGCAACTACCTCGGCAGCTTCGGTTTTCACGGCGACAAGGTGCTCGACAAGGTGGCCCCCTTCTCCGGCGGTGAGAAAGCGCGTCTGGTGCTGGCCCTCATCACCTGGCAAAAGCCCAACCTGCTGCTGCTGGATGAACCGACCAACCACCTGGATCTGGAGATGCGCCACGCCCTGACCATGGCCCTGCAAGGGTTCGAGGGGGCCATGGTGGTGGTCTCTCACGACCGTCACCTGCTGCGCACCACCACGGATGATTTCTATCTGGTCCACGGCGGCCGGGTCGAGCCCTTCGATGGGGATCTCGACGACTACCACAAGTGGCTCGGCGAGCAGGAGAAAGAGGCCAATGCCAAGCCGGCAGATGGCACCGTCTCCGCCAACTCGGCGGTGGCGCGCAAGGATCAGAAGCGCCTTGAGGCCCAGTTCCGGCAAGCGACCCGGCCGCTGCGCCAGAAGCTCGAGAAGCTCGAGGCCAGCATGGAGAAGCTGCAAGGCAGGCTCGCCGACATCGAGCACCAGCTCGCCGATCCCGCCATCTATGAAGAGAGTGCCAAGGGCAAGCTCTCCGAGCTGCTCAAGTCCCAGGGCCCTCTCAAGGAGGAGCTGGAGCACGTCGAGCTGGAGTGGATGAGCCTCTCTGAAGAGCTGGAAACCATGGAGCAGGCCTTCTTTGCGTGATGAAGCCTTGATGGCCAGCGAGCGGGTCAGCCCCGACGCCCTGCCCACCCCTTCCGAGTTCTGGACATGGAGCACAGGCGCCTATGGCCAGCGCAGCCAGGACTGGCTCCACGTGCAAAGCATGGGGGGCAACGTCAACCTGGCACTCCTGCTGCACCACCTCGACCTGCTCCGGATCCCGGTCGACCTCACGGACTTGCAACCGGCCCTGGTACAGACCGAGGCGGTGCTGCTCCCCTGGCGCACCCTGCGCCAGCAGGCCAAGTCACGGGTGGGGGCCGAGGAGTACCAGACCATGCTGGCCCACGAACTGGAGCTGGAGCGGCTGCAACAGGGGGTCTTGCTGCAGACCCTGCGCACCCTCGCCCTGTTTCGCGGCGACAGCCGCAACCTGTTTCACTATCTATCGTTACTGGGTGCCCAGCAGGGCCCCCTCAGAGATCTCATATGCTGAGCTACCGCCACGCCTTTCACGCCGGCAACCACGCCGATGTGCTCAAACACGCCGTCCAGGCCCTGATCATCGAGTCCCTCAAGAAGAAGGAGAAACCCTTCATCGTGCTGGACACCCATGCCGGTGGCGGTCTCTACGACCTGCGCGGCGACTGGTCCCAGAAGAAGGCGGAATACGCCGACGGGATCAAACGCCTGTGGGATGAGCGGGCCCAGTGGTCTGCCATGGCCCCCTATCTGGGTGTCATCGAGGAGATGAACAGCGATGGTCAGCTGCACTACTACCCCGGCTCGCCGGAGCTCTCCCGCCGCCTCATCCGCGATCAGGACAAGCTGGCGCTGATGGAGCTGCACAACAACGAGGTGGAGGATCTTCGCGCCAACATGGGGTACGACCCCCGCGTCGCCGTCCACCATCGCGACGGCTTCGAGGGGCTGGTGGCCCTGCTGCCCCCCACCCCGCGCCGCGGCCTGGTGCTCATCGACCCCCCCTATGAGCTGAAGGAAGATTACTTCGCCGTGGTCGATACCCTTAAAAAAGCGCAAAAGCGCTGGGCCACCGGCATCTACGCCCTCTGGTATCCCATCCTCGGGCAAGAGGCGGACAAGTCCCGCGACATGCTCAAAGCGATCAAGCGCGAGAACTTCGGCAACGTTCTGGTAGCGGAGCTGGAAGTGGCCGGCCAAACTGCCGATTGGGGCATGAACGGCTCCGGCATGCTCATCGTCAGCCCCCCCTGGATGCTGGACGAGCAGATCGAGGCCTTCTTGAAACCCCTGTGCGCCAGGCTGGCCCAGGGCGCCGGCGCCCAGTACAGGGTGGAGTGGCTGAACAAGGCCGAAGCCTGACCCTCGGAACCACAGAAAATGAAAAAGGGCCTGTCACAGCAGGCCCTTTTTCATTGGGGCTGATGACCCGGCCCGCTCACGCTGGCCAGCCGCTCGGGCAGGCGGCTCGCCAGCCAGTCGATGGCCATTCTGGTCTTGAGCGGCAAGTGCGGGCTGTGGGGCCAGAGGGCGTTGATGGGATAGCTCCTGCCCTTGAGCGCACCCAGCACTTCGCGCAGCTCGCCCCGTTCAAGGTGCGGGCGTGCCAGCCAGCTCGGCAACCATGCCAGGCCAAAGCCCGCGATAGCCACCTGGGTGATGGCGTTGAGATCGTCCATCTGCAACCGCCCTCTGGGCTGAACCTCGCGCCATGTCTCGGCCTCCTGCCACCACCACGACAGCACCCGCCCCTGGCGCAGATAGGCGATGCACTCGTGCTCCGGTAACTCGGCCAGGGTCACAGGTTCCCCCCGCTCGGCCAGATAGGCGGGCGAGGCGCAGAGCGTCATGCCGTGCTCCCCGAGCCTGCGCGCCGCCAGATCCAGGCTGTCCGGCGGCTCTGCGTTGCGGATCACCAGATCCACCCCCTCCTCCACCAGATCCACCTTGCGATCGCTGAACGACAGCTCCAGGGCCAGCCCGGGATGCGCCTTCGCCAGCGCCAGCAAAATGGGGGCCACGCACTGCTGGCCGAACAGCACCGGCATGGAGACCTTCAATCTGCCGTTGAGGGTGAGCTTGTTGCTGGCCAGCGCCGCTTCCCCAAGACGCACCTCCTCCAGCGCCCGCAGGCAGTGGCGATAGAAGAGCGCCCCCTCCTCGGTCAGGCTCTGGCTGCGGGTGGTGCGATGAAACAATTGCACGCCGAGACGCAGCTCCAGCCGCGCCACCCCCTTACCCACCGCCGAGCGGGTGAGGTGAAGCCGCTCCGCCGCCTGGGCGAAGCTGCCCGCCTCCACTACTGTGGCGAAGAGATCGATGCCGTTGAGCGTGTTTGCCATCTATTGCATACCTTTTGGAACCAATATGGCGAAATACTATCAGCACTGCGGAAAAAAAATGACTGGTAAGCTTCCTTCATTCTTCACACGTTTCAGATGGAGTTTCCCTCATGAGCCAGATCCTGCTGCTGCAATCCAGCCTCAACGGCCCCGCATCCCGCACCAACCAGTTGATGGAGCGCTTCCTGCAAACACGCCGGGAGCAGGGCCATCAGGACCAGGTGGTGGTGCGTGATCTGACCGCCCTCGACTTGCCCGTCCTCGACAGCCCGTTGTTTCACGCCTTGCGCGGGGCTGAACCGGCCAATGAGGCCATCCGGCAGGCGGTGGCGCTGTCGGATCGGCTGATTGCCGAACTCAAGGCCGCCGACCTGCTGCTGATCGGCGCCCCCATGTACAACCTCAATGTACCGACCCCCCTCAAGAACTGGTTCGATCTGGTGGCACGGGCCGGGGTGACTTTCCGTTACACCGACACCTACCCCATGGGGCTGGTGGAGGGGGTCAACGCCCTGGTGTTCAGCAGCCGCGGCGGCGTGCATCAAGGACAGACGACAGATGCGGTCACCCCCTACCTCAAGTCCGTGCTCGGCCTGATGGGCATACCGGTGGACTTCGTCTACGCAGAGGGGATGGATCTGCGCCCCCACGGGGCGGAGCAGGGAATGCGCGAGGCCCATGCTCGGCTCGCTGACCTCGGCAGGTAGGGCCATCACCCGATCTTGCCCCTTCCAACCGGCCACCTGCTGCGCGGGACATTCCAAGTAATAAAGCCCCGCAAGGGGCTTTTCTATGACTGCGGCAGTGGCGGCTGAGGGGGACTAGGCTTGCCTGGCATCGGCGCCTGCGGGCATGTCCCGCCAGAGCGCCAGAATGAGCAGCGCCAGCAGGGCAAAGGGCGGCACCAGGCAGAGCAGCACGCACAGGAAGGTGACAAGCCCCGGGTGGCGGCTCTTGCGCCGGGCCAGTCGCCATGCCACCACGCCGACGACGATCATCAGCAGCAGCATGAAGAGAACAAACAGGTTGGAGTTGATGGTCATGAAAGCTCCTTTTTCATGGCAAAAGGCACACTCTAGCGCCGTTGCGGTCCCGGGCAACTCCCTATCTGGTGGTGCCTTCCTGGTCGATAGGCATTTTCTATTTCGCCAATAGATGAGAATGGTTTTCATTTAATGGAATTCTGGGTGATACTGCCTTCATCGCCAGAGGAGACACCACCATGAAAAAGACCATCAGCTTCGCCATCCTGCACTTTTGTGTCGCCTTCACCGTGGCTTACCTGCTGACCGGCGAACTGCTCACCGCCAGCCTGATCGCCCTCATCGAGCCCGCCGTGAACACGGTCGCCTTCTACTTCCACGACCTTGGCTGGCACAAGCTCAAGCCTGAACACAGCCTGCAGGCCAAGACCAGCAGCTTCGCCCTGGTCCACTTCTCGGTGGCCTTCGGTGTCGCCTACCTGCTGAGTGGCGAGCTGCTCACCGGCGGCGTGATGGCACTGATCGAACCTGCCATCAACACCGTCGTCTTCTTCTTCCACGAGCGGCTGTGGCGCGCCCGCCAGACCTTGGCGCTGGCCGGCGTCTGATTGCCATGCAGGGCCGCCCGGCACCCAAAAACACGGGGTGCTCCTGCCTACTTCGGGTGTAAAGTGTGCTCTGATCACGGGGCATCATGCCCCCTGTTGGAGCCCTGTCGATGAACAAGATCTTGCTTGGAACCCTGCTGTTTTCCCCTCTGCTGGCCACGGCGGCCACCCCGTCTTTCGAGTGCGCCAAGGCGAAAGGCGCCGCCGAAACCCTTATCTGCAAGGATGCCGGACTGGCTGCGCTGGATAACGAGCTGTCAGCCCTCTATCCCAAGGCGATTGCCGGGTTCTCCCCCGAGCAGCAGAAGAGCGAGCGCGCCATCCAGCGCGGCTGGATCAAGGGGCGCAACGACTGCTGGAAGGCGGGCGATCTGCGCCAGTGCGTGGAAGAGAGCTACCAGTTGCGGATCACCGAGTTGCAGATAAAAGGCGGCCAGCTGAGGGTGCCGATGCCGGTCGATTACCAGTGCGGCAAGAGCGTCACCCTCTCCACCTACTTCTACAACGAGGCCAAGCGGCCCGCCGCCATGATCAACCTGAGCGAGGGTAACAACCAGCAGCAGGTGCTCGCCTATGAGACCCCCAGCGCCAGCGGCGCCCGGTACGAGGGGCAAAACCTCACCCTCTGGACCAAGGGGAGCGACGCCATGCTGGAGCGCTACGGTCAGCCCACCCTTAACTGCAACGAGATCCCGGGCAACTGATCCCCCGCCCGGCCAAGGGCCGGGCAAGCACTCCCGTACAGGCAGCAAGAGGGTCACCAGTTGGTGGCCACTCGCCCCCTTTTACCTATCCCCAGCCCCCTCTCGCCAATCCAGCCCGGACGCCAGGCTTTCGGGCTGGCCTCCATTTGTTGATCTTGCCCGGCAATTCGCCATTTCCTCCTTTCCCTTCGCTCGCGGGCCGTTAATATAGCCAATTGGCAACACACGCCTCGTCGGAGTCTCCCATGAGCCATGCCAACCACGTCCTTTTGGTCAATCGCAGCAAGCTGGAAGCTGAAATCCAGTGCGGTAGCGTCGCCAAAGGGCACAACCGGTCAGAGGTAAGTGACTGATTCAACCATGTCGAGTGGAGTGAATGTATGGAAACGCACACACTGCATCAGGGTCGGCTGATCGACCATCTCCAACTGGTGGTGAAAGACCTGACCGCCAGCGAGCGCTTTTACAGGGCCATACTGGCCACCCTTGATGTGCCAATCGGCGGAGCGGGTGAGGGTTACTTCTGGGCTGACGAGCTGTTTGTCACATCCATCGACAGCCCGGCTGCGCTCGGCGCACTGACCGGTCGCCATCACCTCGCCTTCCAGGCGCAGGACCGCGCCACAGTCGATCGCTTCTATCAGGCAGCGCTGGCCCACGGCGGCCAGGACAACGGCGCCCCCGGCGAGCGAGCCTATCACCCCGGCTATTACGCCGCCTTTGTCCTCGATCCGGACGGCAATAATATCGAAGCGGTTTATCACGGCGAGGCAACACGCAGTGCGGAGTCGGTGGAAATTCAGTTTTAAAAAAGGTTGGAAAATCCATGATTGGGATCTCGTCGTAGGACGATAAGTAAATATACCTTACTAGAAAAGATGTACCCATAATTTATTAAACCATATTAACTTTGTTAGAGATTATTTATGCCTATTGTATTTGCCATAGTTGCAATAATTATCATGATTTTTATTTTCGGTAACTCCGGGAAAAATTTAATTACAGGATTGATTGCTATAATTGGAGCTTTTCTTATTGGTGCTGTTGGTTTGGCGTTATTGGGCACGGGTATTGGGATCCCAGTCTTCGGTGTTGCAATCATTATATTTCTAATACTAAAAGGAGTATCATCAAAATAAGAGAACCTCGACACCATTTAGAAAGTAAAAAACAAAAGTCTCAGCAAATACCTATAGTGATGCACGGTCATATCCGAGTGTTTCCAAGACAGGCTTGGATTAATATTTATAATTTGCATTGATTATTTGAAAATAAAAATGACATTGTAAAGAATGCCTATTGAAGCCCATAGGTTAAATTATTAAAGCATGCTCGAACGGGCGACACTTGGGCAGCGCACATGTTTTCTGATAATTATCAGTCGCCCTTTCAACGGTTATTCTTTCGCTGATGGGCTGCCACCCATTTTTATCTTGCCCGGCAATTCGCAATCCCCCCCTTTTCTTTACTCGCGGGCCATTAATATATCCTATTGACAATCCCCCCTCGTCGGAGTATTCCATGAGTCATGCCAACCCACCAGTAGGTAACGCGTAGCAGACTGGAGGCTGAGATCCAGGGTGGTAGCGTCGCCTTTAAGACACACTCTACCATCCTGAAATGATAAAGAAGTCAGGGTGAAGCTTTTTATTGTACAACTCTGGTAATTCATTAAATATCTGCCACTGCTTTCATGTAAATATAAGCAATATGGATATTCAATGAAAAATAATGGGTTACCATAAAGCACAAATACAAAAATACACTCATATCGCCTACCTTTTGGCTTGGCTTATTCTGATGTTAAATAACTAGAGAATATTTTATGTTAGTTATAAAAGAACAAATCCTTGGGGGAACGCTCCAAGACAGACAAGGTGAGAAATTAAGTTATAAATTTCTAAATGATTTTTGTGATAAATATAAAGGCTGCCGCATACCAATGAACCAGCATCATGACATTTTAAAAAAAACAGTCGGCCATATCGAGAACTTAAAATTAATACAGCATCCAAGTATATCAGATGAATGGCAATTAATTGGTGACATATATTTGAACGAGGGTGATGTTGAGGATGCTATTGGTGGATTTAGTATTTCAGGCATAGAACCTCTCATTGAAATTGAAAACCCTAATACATTGTTGTATTTACCATATCCACTATACAATGACAAAATATTAATAGAGGAACTTTCATTATCCAATACACTCAATATTGGCAAGTGGATAAAAAAGAACAACACCCCTGAGCTAATAGCCATATTTGCCCCTGCAATATTATTCATTCTATCTCCAGCTTGGGAGCATACATACAACAAGATAATTGCACCAAAAATAGATGACTTCATTGAGAAGCAATGGCCAAAACTAAAGAAAGAAAATCTAGGTTTACAGCATGCTCAGTTAATTGACTACCAAAATAGTGAAATTGAAATTAGATTTATTGGTGAAAAAGGAAAGGAAGAAATTTGTTATTCACCAAAAGCAATAAAAATAGCGATAAAAAAGGTTCAAGCTGAATTGCCAAATTTAACCGCTCAGCGTGAAAATGTAATAAGAGTTGTAATGTATTTCGACTCTAAAATACAAGAATACTCTATTCATAGAGTTGAGTACATTGATGGTTCTGTTGAACATATGGTCTAACAAAGAATTCTCTAAAATACGCGAATCAAGCAGCACATAGGTGCCGGATAATTATCAGGCGTCCTTCCAACGATCATTCTACCGCGATCGTCTGATTACGCTTCGCTCATCAGACCGACAAAAGAGATATTCCCCCTCTCCTTCAGGATCGGTAAATCCCCTTGGGGAGCTCTTGGCGCCACTAGGTGATCCTGTCTGGTTCGACAGAGTCACTATAAATGGAATTTATGGGTTTTCCGATAATGACCCAGCATTTGCTTATAGTGACGATCGCCAGTCCACCAGCACCTGTTGCGGCCCCATAGCGGGTCAGCACGGCCATTTCCCGGCCCGAAGGGCGGGCGAAACCCCGTCGAGGGCAAGGCCCTCGCATGCTATGGGGAAACGCCATATCCAGTGCGCGGCTGTGCAATGCACTGCGCCAGCGCCGTGCCAGGGGTGCGGCGATGCAGTCACAGAACCACACCGTTATCCTCCCTGCACTGCGCCAACGGCGCCCCCTCCCCCTGGGGATTCAATCCCCCCTGCCACTGGCCTATAGTGAGCCCCTACTCGAACAACCTTTGCGAGCAGCACCATGTATATCGGCGAATTTGCCCGGCTGGCGGGCACCACCCCAAAGGCGGTCCGTCTCTACGAGCAGCTCGGGCTGCTGCCCGAGCCCAGGCGGCGCGGCAAGTATCGCGTCTACCGGGCCGAGGATCTGGAGTGGGTCGGCTTTATCCGCGAGGCCCAGCGGCTTGGCTGCAAGCTCGGGGAGCTGGTTCCCCTGCTCGCGGGCGTCACCAGCCTCGATCACTTCCCCTGGCAGAAGGTGGAGCAGCTTATCGCGGACAAGCTGGCGCAGATCGAGGCGGAGGTCGCCAGGCTGCAACGCCAGCATCAGGGCTTGAGCCAGTGCGCCACGCTGCTGGCGCAGCACCCCTGCCGCTATGGCGCCCCGGCGCGGCAATCCCCCGACGGGCGGGATCATCCCGCCGCCGCGGATCGGGGGCAAAAGGTGGCTTGACTCTGTCCCATGGGACAAGGGGTGTAATGGGGGCTCACTTCAAGGAGCCATACCATGACCCCCAACCTGCTTGTTCTCAACGGCAACCCCAAACCCGACAGCCTCTGCCACGCCCTCGCCCGGGAGTATGCCCGCAGTGCCGAGCAAGGGGGCGCGCGCGTCACCCTGCATCACGTGGGGGAGCTCACCTTCGCGCCGGATCTTCACCATGGCTATGACGAGGCGCAGCCCCTCGAGCCCGATCTGCAGGCGGTGCAGCAGAGCCTGACTGCCGCTCATCATCTGGTGATCGTCGCCCCCGTCTGGTGGGGCCACCTGCCTGCCCGGCTCAAGGGGCTGCTGGATCGCACCCTGCTGCCGGGTTTCGCCTTTCGCTACCAGCCGGGGAAGGCGTACCCGGAGCAGTTGCTCGCCGGCAAGACGGCGCGCCTGCTGCTCACCATGGACAGCCCCCCCTGGTATTACCGCTGGTGGCAGGGTGCCCCCCTGGATCGCACCCTGGACAAGCCGGTGCTGGGGCTGTGCGGTATCCGGCTGACCCACCGCCTGCATCTGGGGCCCGTCCATACCTCGAGTGAGGGGGCGCGCCAGCGCTGGCTCAGCCAGGCCGGGGCCGCCGCCCGCCAGGATGTGCAGCGGCTGGGCAGGCGCCCCGCCTAATCCCTGCCATGGGCATGTTTTGCCCATTAAAAAGCCCCGCAGTTGCGGGGCTTTTGTCGTCGAGGCGGGGGTTATTTTGCCGCGATGGCGTCTGCCATGGGGCTCTGGAACTCCTGCTCGGCTTCTGCGAAGCGATCCTGCATGGCCTTGGAGGGGGCCTTGTCCAGCAGGCTGAACAGCACGATGGCCAGGGTGGCAAACAGGAAGCCCGGGATGATTTCGTACAGACCCAGCCAGCCGAACTGCTTCCAGATGATGACGGTCAGGGCACCGACCAGCATGCCCGCCAGGGCGCCGTTGCGGGTCATGCGGGACCAGAGCACGGAGAGCAGCACCACGGGGCCGAAGGCGGCACCGAAACCGGCCCAGGCGTAGCTCACCAGCCCCAGCACCCGGTTTTCCGGGTTGGTGGCGACGGCGATGGCCACCAGGGCGATCAGCAGCACCATGGCGCGGCCGACCCACACCAGCTCTTTCTGGGAGGCGTTCTTGCGCAGGAAGGGCTTGTAGAGATCCTCGGTGATGGCGCTGGAGCAGACCAGCAGCTGGCAACTGAGGGTACTCATGACCGCCGCCAGGATGGCGGAGAGCAGCACGCCGGCAATCCAGGGGTTGAACAGGATCTTGGAGAGCTCGATGAAGACGCGCTCCGGGTTGGCGGTTACGCCACCCGCCTGCTCGGTGAAGGTGGAGAAGTAGGCCAGGCCGAAGAAACCGATGGCCACGGCGCCACCCAGGCACAGCACCATCCAGGTCATGCTGATGCGACGGGCGCTGGCCATGGAGTGGTGGGAGTCCGCCGCCATGAAGCGCGCCAGGATGTGGGGCTGACCGAAGTAGCCCAGGCCCCAGGCCATCAGAGAGATGATGGCGATGAAGTCCAGGTTCTTGAACATGTCGAGGTTGCTGGCGTTCTGCGCCGCCACCTGCACCATGGCGGTGTCGATGCCGCCCACGGCGATGATGACGAACACCGGGGTCAGGATGAGGGCGAAGATCATCAGGGTCGCCTGCACGGTGTCGGTCCAGCTTACCGCGAGGAAGCCGCCGAAGAAGGTGTAGGTGATGGTGGCCGCGGCACCGATCCAGAGGGCGGTGTCATAGCTCATGCCGAAAGTGCTCTCGAACAGGCGGGCACCGGCCACCACGCCGGAGGCGCAGTAGATGGTGAAGAACAGCAGGATCACCAGGGCGGAGAGGATGCGCAGCACCCGGCTCTTGTCTTCGAAGCGGTAGGTGAAGTAGTCCGGCAGGGTCAGGGCGTTGCGGTTCTTCTCGGTGTGAACCCGCAGCCGACCGGCCACCCAGCGCCAGTTGAAGTAGGCGCCGATGATGAGGCCGATGGCGATCCAGCTCTCGGAGATACCGCCGATGAAGACGGCGCCAGGCAGGCCCATCAGGAGCCAGCCACTCATGTCGGAGGCACCGGCGGAGAGGGCGGTCACCCAGCTCCCCATCCGGCGGCCGCCGAGAATGTAGTCGTCAAAGTTACGGGTGGCGCGATAGGCGATGAAGCCGATCAACACCATCCCGAGGATGTACACCAGAAAGGTGATGAGCATGGGGGTGCTAGCTGTCATTCAAAACTCCGTTATGTGACGTCTGTGCCCGTTCTTGCGACGGACTCTTCCTTAAAAAAACCGGCCTAGAGTAATCAGCAGATCGCCGGACCACAACCACTTTTAACAAATAAAAAACACATAGAAAACGTTTAACACCTAACCAAGCAACCACTCAATTGCAATAAGGCCGGATTTTATCCCGACCTGCCAAGGGTTTACCCTGATGATCCCCTCCCCCGCGCCATAAAAAAGCCCCGACAGTGGCCGGGGCTCGGAATACCGACGGGCGGGATCAGCGGTTGATGGCGATGGGCATGCCGCTGCGCTGCTCCAGGGCCTGCTTGACCAGCTGGGAGTCGCTGTCCGCGTGGGCGATGAAGCGGGTCACGGCGGTGGACATGGGCAGCGGGGCCGGCAGGCTGGAGTTGAACTCCTCCTGGTTGCGGGAGAGGGGCTGGTGCACTTCCAGGTAGCGGCGGCCATCCGGCTCGACAGAGGCCTTGATGGGCTGGTTCACGAACTGGACGCGGGTACCGACCGGGACCTGCTTGAACAGGTACTCGATGTCGTCGTTGCGCAGACGCACGCAGCCATGGCTCACCCGCAGGCCGATGCCGAACTGGGCGTTGGTGCCGTGGATGGCGTACATCTTGCCGATGTAGAGCGCGAACAGCCCCATGGGGTTGTCCGGACCGGCCGGCCAGACCGCAGGCAGGGTCTCGCCACGGGCGGCGTACTCGGCGTGCATCTTCGCGGTCGGGGTCCAGGTCGGGCCCGCCTTCTTGCGCTGCACGCTGGTCACCCAGTCTTCCGGGGTGTCGGTGCCGAGCTGGCCGATGCCAATCGGCAGCACTTCCACCACCTTCTTGCCTTTGGGGTAGTAGTAGAGGCGCATCTCGGCCACATTCAGCACGATGCCTTCACGGGGGGCATCCGGCAGGATCAGCTGATGCGGCACGACCAGCTTCTCGCCCGCCTGCAGCAGCAGGGGGTCTGCCTTGGGGTTGGCTTCCAGCATGTTGGTCAAGCCGAGCTGGAATCTGGCCGCTGCCGCTTCCAGGGGTTGGCCCGCCTCTTCCGGGGACACCACGTAGTCCAGGTTCTCCCCCACCAGGCGGCTGTTGGCTGCGGGCAGGGCATATTCGATGGCGAGGGCGGGCATGGCGGCCAGGATCAGGGAGCAGCACAGTGCGGCCGCCGTGTTGTGGAGGAGCTTCATAACTTTCCTGTGATAAAGGGGGTGGTTCAGCACTCTGGCCAGCGCGGAGGCGACGGGCGCGCCCGGGGCGAAGAGAAGGCCGCCATTTTTCTCCTCTGCCATGCAAATTTCAACCGCCACGTGCTGACGGGTCGGTGATTAAATACGGTGCCGCGCTGTGCCGCGGCACCTTGTCATAAGCGGGATCAGCCGTTTTTCCAACTGTGCATGTCATAACCGGTTGGCGACTGATGCAAACGCAGATGGAATTGCTCAATTATCGCAAATATGTGGTCGAAAATATCAGCCTGTATCCCTTCATACTCGGCCCAGGCGGTGGTCGCCGTGAAGCAGTAGATCTCCAGCGGCAGGCCGTCCGTGGTCGGTGCCAACTGGCGCACCATCAGGGTCATGTCCTTGCGAATGCCCGCATGAGCCCGCAGGTAGGCGTCCAGATAGGCGCGCAGGGTGCCGAGGTTGGTGAGGTGGCGACCATTGATGGGGCAGCTGATGGCATCGCTGAGCTGCTGGTTGTAGCTGCTGAGCTCCTGCTCCTTGCGGCTGAGGTAGGGCGCCAGCAACCTGGCCTGCTTGAGCTGCAACTGCTCCTGCGAGGTGAGGAAGCGCACGCTGGTCATGTCGATGTTGACGCTGCGCTTGATGCGGCGCCCGCCGGATTCGGTCATCCCCTGCCAGTTCTTGAAGGAGTCGGAGATGAGGGCATAGGTAGGGATGGTAGTGATGGTCTTGTCCCAGTTCGACACCTTGACCGTGGTGAGGCCGATGTCGGTCACCTCGCCGTCCGCCCCGTACTTGTCCATCTGCAGCCAGTCACCGACGCTCAGCATGCGGTTGGCAGAGAGCTGGATACCCGCCACCAGGCCGAGGATGGGGTCCTTGAACACCAGCATCAGGACCGCGGTCATGGCCCCCAGGCCGCTGAACAGGAAGAGGGGCGACTTGCCGAGCAGCAGGGCGATCATCAGGATGCCCACCAGGATGCTGGCCACCAGTTTCACCCCCTGGAAGATGCCGCGCAGGGGCAGATCCCGCCCAAGCCGGGTATGGCGGCTCAGGGAGAGCAGGCAGTCGAGCAGGGCGAACAGGGCCAGCAGCAGGAACAGCAGGATCCAGAGCTGGGCCAGCAACTCGATAAGCGCCAGGCTCTCGGACGCTTTGGGCAGCCAGATCTCCGCCTGACCGAGCAGCACGGCCCCCTGGAACACGAAGGCGAGCCGGTAGAAGAGGCGTTGCTGCAACTGGGGCGGCAGCCACATCTGCTTGGTCTTGCCAAGCAGCCCCACCAGGCGCACCAGCAGGATGCGGTGCAGCACCAGGTGCAGCACCATGGCGGTCAGCACGATGAACCCCAGGGCGATCACCAGGGCCATCATGGGGGTCACATCGACCCCCAGGCCTGACAACCAGTTGAAAAACATCTCTTTCATCGTTACCTCCGCAATATCACACAGCGGTCAGGGTACGCATCTGGTCCCCCATGTCAAATGACAGGACGCTCACTATTGCCGAAACGACAACGCCCGGCAGGGGCCGGGCGTTGTCGTCACCAGAGGGTGCCTTAGCCGACCAGGCTCAGGGCATCACGGGCGATCACCAGCTCTTCGTTGGTGGGCATCACCAGGGCCAGACGGCTGCCTTCCACGGTGATGGGGCCTTCACCGCCCAGTACGGCTGCGTTGTTGGCCTCCTTGTCGATCTTGAAGCCGAGCAGGGCCAGTCGGGCCAGCACCATCTCGCGCACCATGGCGGCGTTCTCGCCGATGCCGCCGGTGAACACCAGGGCGTCCAAGCGACCATCCATGGCGGCAGCATAGGCACCGACGTACTTGGCAACGCGATAGGTGAAGACATCCAGCGCGCGCTTGGCACCTGCGTCGGTGGCGTAGTTGCCGGTGACGTAGCGGCAGTCGCTGCTCTCCTCGGTCATGCCCAGCAGGCCGGATTCGCGGGTCAGCACCTGGTTGATCTTGTCCACGCTGTAACCCAGGTTGTCGTGCATGAAGAAGACGATGGCAGGGTCGATGTCACCGGAGCGGGTGCCCATCGCCAGCCCTTCCAGCGGGGTCAGCCCCATGGAGGTGTCGACGGACTCGCCGTTCTTGATGGCGCAGACGGAGGCACCGTTGCCCAGGTGGCAGTTGATGATGTTGAGCTCATGGAGCGGTTTGCCCAGCGCCTTGGCGGTCTCTTCGGCGATGAAGCGGTGGGAGGTACCGTGGGCGCCGTAACGACGGATGCCGTTCTCGCGATAGAGCTTGTAGGGCAGCGCGTAGAGGTAGGCTTCCTCTGGCAGGGTCTGGTGGAAGGCGGTGTCGAACACGGCCACGTTCTTGTCGGCCAGGGCCGGGAACACCTTGAGGGCGGCACGGATGCCGATGAGGTGCGCCGGGTTGTGCAGGGGGGCGAACGGAATGGCGGCCTCGATGCCGGCGATCACGCCCTCATCGATGCGCACGGAGCGGGAGAACTGCTCGCCGCCGTGCACGATGCGATGGCCGATGGCGACCAGCTGATCGGCCAGGGCGGGATCCTGGGGCAGGATGTGGCCCACGATGTGGTCGAGGGCTTCCTGGTGCGCGGCACCTGCGCCCAGCATGGCGTCGCCCTTGACCCCGTGGAGTTTCCATTTGATACGTGCGTCATCCAGATTGAAGCATTCGGCCAGGCCGGACAGCATGTCCTCGCCCGTTTCAGCGTCCATTACGGCAAATTTCAGGGAAGAGCTACCGCAGTTAAGGATCAATACCAACTTGCTCATGTTCTACATCTTCCTGTGCTTCGGCTTTACGCCGACAGTGTCGTGTCATCCAGCGATGGATGGGATTCCCCTGCCGGGGGCTTATGGTCGCAGGAGGGTGCGTCCAATTTTTCAAATCGTTGGGCGCAGACCGTTCGTCTGGCGCGCGCGTCGAATCAGCGATTCGCAACGGGCCTCTGTTGGCCCAATCACTCGGGACTCCAGGCCCCGAATGCCACTCAGGCGCCGGTCAGCAGCGACTGGTGAACCTTGACGACCAGCTTCTTGACCGGACCTGGGGTCGTCAGGGTACAGAGGGGGCGATGCAGTTCTCCCGGCCAGAAGATGGCGAAGTCGCCGGGCTGCAACGCCAGATAACTGGTCTGCTCGTCATCGACGAACCAGAGATCGGGGTGAGGATGATCGGCACCGTCCCGGCTGTAGGCGTGAGGGCCCACGCCGATCCACTCCTCGCCGCGCAGCAGCAGCTGGATGTCCAGATACTGCTCATGAAACTCGCCCCGGCGATCCGCCACCGGCTCTGTCAGATCCTCGCTCACCAGGCAGAACAGCATGAGGCCGTCGACCTCCTGCTTGCCGAGGGGGGCGTGCAGCCAGCGTTCAACGCTTTGCACCACCTCGGCCACGATACGGTTCAGGGGGGCGGGCAAGGGGGTGCGTTGCAAGGTATCCAGACTGCCGGTGATCATGAGGTTCGCATCCTTAGATATATCTGTGGTCTATCTTTGTGCACCAATGAAAAAGGACCATTGAAGGTCCTTTTATCGTCTCGTCTGCCATCCGTGCAGACGGGGGCGCTGTCGCTTCCTAGCCGATGGCGCCGAGTCACTGTTGCATACTCGTCCGCCCCTGCCAAGAGATACTCGCCCATTCACCCGATGATCGTACCAGTTGAAACAATATTATTCACTACCCAATCTCCCCCGACTTTGACCAGACGCAAAAACGGGAGCATCTGCTCCCGTTTTTTTTCCATCACCCGCTCAAAGCGGTGCCATTCAAACCTTGCCGGCGTTTTCCACCGGCTTGGCGTACATGGCGCGCCAGATGGCCTTGTGCTCTTGTGGCACCTCGGACTGGCGAGTCAGGAAGGCACTCTGCTCTATGGTGCTGGCTTTGCCGGGCACATCCGCCGCGAGGTAGTTGCCCGGGAAGAGGCGATAGCTGCTCCAGATCGCCTTGTCGATGAGCGCCGCCAGCTCGTCCGGATCGCTGAAACCCTCGGTGATGGGGGCGCCGAAGGAGACATGTACCCGCCCCTTCTGGCCGACGATGCCCGCGACGATACTCTCGATGTCCTCGAACTCGCCCTTCTCGTAGCTGCCGTTGACCGACTTCTCGTAGAGCTCGCGCGCCTTGGCCTTGTCGGTGGGATCCAGCTCGTAGCTGATGCTCACCGGCACGATGTTGAGGCTGCGCATGTAGTCGACGAACTCGATCTTCTGCTTCTTGCCGTCCACGTAGAACATCTTGAGGATGGCCGGATCCGTCTTGTCGTCCCCGTCCTTGGCGCGCCCCTCCTTCTGGGCGATCCAGATGGAGTGCCCCTCGTGCACCGACTGGCCGATGTAGGCCGACAGCTCCCCGAGGGCCTTCATCATCTCCCGCGGCCCCTTGGCGGAGCGCTTGACGATGAAGCTCTTGTTGAGCTTCATCAGCTCGGTGGCGCAGGGCTTGCGCAGCAGGTTGTCGCCGATGGCGATGCGCACGGTATCGAAACCGTGGGTGTGCAGCCCCCAGTTGACGAACGCCGGATCCATGGCGATGTCCCTGTGGTTGGAGACGAACAGGTAGCCCTGCTCCTTCTTGAGGTGTTCGAGCCCGGAGAAGCTCACTCCCTGGGTGGAGGTGGCGATCATCCGGGTCATGTAGCGGGTCACCCCCATCTGTACCTGATGGATGGTGCTGACCTTGGCCCACTTGTGGCGCAGGAACTGGCGGATCAGCGGGCGAATGGCCCAGCCCAGCCAGCTCATCAGGGAACCGAAGCGGTATTTGGCGATGGCGCCGATAAACTCGTCATCCTGGATCAGCCGCTCGATGGCAGCCGGTACTTCTTCATCGCGATAGGGGCGAATGTCCGCGAATCTATCTACTTCTGTCACAATGTCTGCCTTGCATGTATGGAGTCGCGGCCTGCGTCTGCCGGCCGGGAAAATTCAGGGCGCAATTTTACACGCTTTTATCCCCAGGGGTATGAGAGGCGTACAGATAGTGCGATCTTGCAGTGAAAAAGCGATGGCGGTCACCCGCCAGCCCCCCTTTCGACAACGGCTGCGCTAGCCAGCGGGGTTGATGAGCGCGGTGAGGACGTGCTCCTCCCAGCGGCCGTTGATCATCAGATAGTCCCGAGCGTACCCCTCCTGCTCGAACCCCAGCCGTTCGAGGAGCGCGCCGCTTCGCAGGTTCGCGGGCATGTAGCTGGCCATGATGCGATGCAGGCCCCGCTCCAGGAACAGGTGATCGATGCCGGCGGCCACCACCTCCTGCATCAGGCCCTGCCCCTCATGCTCCTTGTCGATGGCATAGCCCAGGTGGCACGCCTTGAACATGCCCATCACAATGTTCGTGAAATTGCAGGTGGCGAGCACCCGCTCCCCCCTGGGATCGAGCGCCACCAGTTGCACGGCACTGCCCTCGAAATAGTGGCCGTAACCGTCGCGCAAGCGGGTCTGCCAGTGGGCGAGGGTGTAGAAGCTCTCCTCCCGCCTGGGCTCCCAGGGGGCCAGGTGGGCGCGATTGCGCAGATAGAAATCCACCATCAGGCAGGCCCGCTCCGGGGTCAGCACGGTCAGCCGGGTGCGGGGGGTGGCAATGTGGGGCAGCGTCGTCATCTCACCCTCTGGAGGTTGGAAGCAGACAAAAGGGTCATCAGAGATCCCTCAGCCTCAGCCACTCGTCCCGCAGCAGGCCGTAGTGCACATGATCCACCACCCTGTCCGCCAGCCGCTCCGCCCGCCGGGTAATCCCCTCCTGGGTCATTCCCAGCCGCTCGCACACGGCTCGGCTCGCCTCGTTCTCGAGGGCGGCGCTGATCTCCACCTTCTCCATCCCCATCTCCTCGAAGGCGTGATGGATCAGGGCCTGGCAGGCCCGGGTGATGATGCCGTGCCCCTGCCAGCGCTCCGCCAGCCAGTAACCGATGGTCACCTTGCCGAGCTCGTGATCGATCTGGTTGTAACCGATGACGCCGACCACCTCCCCCTGATACTCGATGGCCGTGGTCAGCCCCTCCCCCCGGGCAAACTTCTCGATGGCGTGGCGAATGAAGGTGGCGCTGTCGGCGGGCTGCTGGATGTGGGGCACCCAGGGCAGCCACTGGGAGAGGTAGTCGCGGTTGCGCTGGCAGAGGCGAAACAGCTCGCTGGCCATGTCGGGTTGCAGGAACAGGAGCGCCAGCTCGTCATCCAGTTGCCATGAAAACATCGCCACTCCTCCCCGGTTCCGCTCCGGCCATCTGCCGTCATGGGAGCCAATGTAGTCAATCAATCCCTTGTTTGCCAAGGACTTTTCAACCGGCTTCCCCGCTGGCAACCCCCATATGGCGATCCCCATGCGGGCACCTTGATCCCAAGGTCATCAATCACCCCTCACAGCGGTTCAACATGCTGCCATTACCAGTATTTGTGGATGATTGGCGCTGTAAAAGTGAATCGTGCTACCTGTTTTCGCTGCCCTGTGACAAATGACAGGCCGTTATTTTCCCCCTTCCCACTAGTGTAAGAGCGCCGGGCAACGGACCCGGCGTGTAATCTTCATCGACTAAGGAAAGACGAGATGAACAAAGTCTATTTGGCCGTCATGCTGGCCTGCTGGGGAAGCGCCGCCATGGCGGCAGAACAGGTGGAAGTGAACCAGGTCTCCGACCTGACCGGTGCGGTGAGTGGCGCCGCCAAGATTGGCGCCCTTGGCGCCGGGGATGGCGAGTTTCGCAAGGTACGGGCGGTGACGCTGCCCAATGGCCAGCAGCGGATACGCTATGAGCAGACCTGGCAGGGGATTCCGGTGTGGGGCCAGGTTCTGGTGGCCGATCAGGCGCTGGGGGGCCAGGTCAATCAGGTGTCCGGCACCATGCTGCGCAAGATCGATGCCGACCTGACGGGCCCGGCCGTTGCCCTCTCCGCCAGCGACGCCGCACGCCAGGCTCGCAGCGGTGCCAAGGGGAGCAACGAACAGGTTAAGCTGTTCGTGATGCAGGATGAGACCGGCCAGGCCAGACTGGTCTATCTGGTCTCCTGGCTCGCCGCCAGCAAGGAACCGAGCCGCCCCTTCGTGATGATCGACGCCCAGACCGGCAGCGAGCTCAAACGCTGGGAGGGGATCAACCACAAGGACGCCACCGGCCCGGGGGGCAACGTCAAGACCGGCAAGTATTTCTACGGCGCCGACTTTGGCCCCCTGCAGGTAGATGACAACTGCCGCATGACGGGGACCAACGTGGACACCCTCAACATGAATCACGGCACCACGGGGGGCACCATCCACCAGTTCACCTGCCCGGAGAACACGGTCAAGGAGATCAACGGTGCCTATTCCCCTCTCAACGATGCCCACTACTTCGGCAACGTGGTGTTCGACATGTACCGCAACTGGTACAACACGGCGCCGCTGAGCTTCAAGCTCAAGATGCGGGTGCACTACAGCCGCAACTACGAGAACGCCTTCTGGGACGGCAGCCAGATGACCTTCGGCGACGGGGCCACCACCTTCTATCCGCTGGTGAGCCTGGATGTGGCGGCCCACGAGGTGAGCCATGGCTTCACCGAGCAGAACTCAGGACTGGTCTACTCCGGTCAGTCTGGCGGCATCAACGAGGCCTTCTCCGACATGGCGGGGGAAGCGGCCGAATACTACATGAAGGGCAGCAACGACTGGCTGGTGGGGGCCCAGATCTTCAAGGGCAACGGCTCCTTGCGCTACTTCGAGGACCCGGCCCGGGACGGCAAGTCCATCGGCCACGCCAGCGATTACTATGACGGCATCGACGTGCACCACAGTTCCGGTGTCTACAACCGCGCCTTCTACCTGCTGGCCAACACCAGCGGCTGGCAAACCCGCAAGGCGTTCGAGGTGTTCGTGCTGGCCAACCGCCTCTACTGGGGCCCCAACACCACCTTCGATCAGGGGGCATGCGGGGTGACCAGGGCCGCCACGGATCTCGGCTACAGCGTGAGCGACGTGGCAGCCGCCTTCACCGCCGTCGGGGTCAATGCCACCTGCGGCGGCACCACGCCCCAACCGGGCAGCGTGCTGCAAAACGGGGTACCGGTGAGCAATCTCACCGCCGCCAAGGGGGGCAAGCTGAACTTCACCGTCGAGGTGCCCGCCGGCAGAAGCCAGCTGGTGGTGACCAGCAGCGGCGGCAGCGGGGATGCGGATCTCTACGTGAAGTTCGGCAGCGCGCCGACCGCCAGCAGCTATGACTGCCGCCCCTACAAGAGCGGCAATGCCGAAACCTGTACCCTGAACGCCCCCAAGGCGGGGACCTGGCACGTGCAGCTGAGCGGGTTCAGCGCCTTCTCCGGCGTCACCCTCAAGGCCAGCTACTGAGTCTGAGCGGGCATCAAGGGGAATAAGCGAAGAGCGCCGGCCTGGTCCGGCGCTTTTTTATGTCCGCTTGCCCGACCAGCGCCGGGCAAGGGTACGGGCCGCCTCCAGCACCCGCTCCTTGGCGGGATTGGGGCGCTTGCCGCTGCGCCAGGCCATCATCACGTCCCAGTGATCCGGTGGCAGATCCACCACGTCCAGCTTCACCAGGCGACCGAACTCCAGATCCCGGGTTATGGCGAGCGCCGGCATCAGGGTGATGAAGCCGTGCTCCAGCGCCAGCTCCCGTGCCGCACTCGCTGGCTGGATGGCGTGCAGCGGGCTCGCCACCTGGCGCAGCAGACGCAACTGCAGGATCAGCTCGTCGCAGCCCGTCCCCCACTGCTGGGGCGCCAGCCGCTCGTTGGCAATGTCCTGCAGAGTCAGCCCCTGCCGCCCGGCCAGCGGGTGGGTGGCGCAGGCCACGGCGATGATCGGGGAACGGTAAAGCAGTTCGAGCTGGATGCCCGCGATGGCAGGGCACTTGAGAATGAAGCCCACGTCGGTCTCGCCGGTCAGCAACTCCTGCATGATGATGCCAGAGTGATCCGTGTTGCAGCGGATCTCGAAGGTCTCGTCCACCAGGGCCAGCAGCAGGGGGCCGAACACCGCCGTGGTCAGAGAGGGGAGGCAGGAGAGCCGGATCCGCGGCAATGCAGGCGCCCCCTGCATCGCCAGCCGCCCCCCTTCCAGTGCGCTCAGAGCCGCGGTCGCGGCAGGCAGAAACTGCTCGCAGGCCGGGGTCGGGGTGGCCCCCCGACGATGGCGACGGAACAGGGACTGGCCCAGCTCCTGCTCCAGCACGGCAATGCGCTGGCTCACCATGGGTTGTGACCAGCCGCGAATGGCGGCCACCTTGCTGAAGCTGCCACGGTTGGCCACATCCAGCAGCAGTTGCAAATCGTCGAGGGTCATAGCCATAACCAAATCCAATATGAAATATAGCCAGTTGTCGGCTACCACTATATCTGGAGCCCCACCAGAATAGCAGCATCAATCGTCATGAACCGGCTGAACGCCACCGAGCCAGGGAGTTGTCATCCCCCTTGGCTCTGTTTGGTGACGGCGCCGTTCGGGCAAGAAAGACAACAATATCAGCGAAGCAAACAGAGGTATCAGGGTCATGGTGGATCGGGCGAGGCGGTTGGGGCGGTGGTTCTTGGCATTGGATTCCCTGCTGGTGATCCTGGGCTTCTTCGTGGTGATGCCCATGATCAGCCTGCGCTTCGTCGACCAACTGGGCTGGGCCGCCGGTGTGGTCGGACTGGCACTGGGGCTGCGTCAGCTTACCCAGCAAGGGCTGGGGGTCTTTGGCGGCTCCCTCGCCGACAAGTTCGGGGCGCGCCCCCTCATCGTCTGCGGCATGCTGCTGCGGGCGCTGGGGTTTGCCAGCCTGGCCTATGCCCAGAGCGGATTGGAACTGATCCTCTCCTGCATCATCTCGGGGCTGGGTGGCTGCCTGTTCGATCCCCCCCGCGCCGCCCTGGTGATCAAGTTCACCCGGCCACGGGAGCGGGGTCGCTACATCTCCCTGCTGATGATGCTGGAGAGCGCCGGCGCCGTGGTGGGAGCCCTGCTCGGCAGCTGGCTGCTGAACTTCGATTTTGAATATGTCTGCCTGCTGGGTGCCGGCCTGTTCGTCTGCGCCGCCCTGTGCAACCTGCTGATCCTGCCCCCCTACAAGCTTTCGGTGCGCCCGACGCCGATCCGGGACGGCCTCGGCCAGGTGCTGGCGGACAAGGCCTTCTGCCGACTGGTGCTGATCTTAAGCGGCTACTACGCGCTCTGGGTGCAGGTCATGCTGATCTTCCCCATTCTCGTCAAACAGATGGCAGGCAGCACCACGGCGGTGGGCTGGATGTACACCCTGGAGACGGCCATCTCCCTGGCCCTGCTCTACCCCCTTGCCCGGTTCGGCGAGCGCCACTTCAAGCTGGAGAACCGCCTGATGGCGGGGGTGCTGCTGATGACCACGGGGATCGGGCTGGTGGCCTTTGCCACCACCTTGCCCGCCGTCTTCCTGCTGCTCGCCTGCTTCTATCTCGGCATCGTCATCGCCGAGCCGGCGCGGGAAACCCTGATGACCAAGCTGGCACAACCGGGGGCGCGGGGCAGCTACATGGGCTTCAGCCGACTGGGACTGGCGCTCGGGGGCATGACGGGTTACGTGGGGGGCGGCGCACTGCACGACTACGCCATGGCCCAGGGGCAACCCTGGTTGCCCTGGCTGGTGCTCGGCACCGTCGGTGTCACCACCTTGCTGCTGCTGGCCAACTGCTTCCAGCGCGGCTCTCGCCTGGCAGGGGTCAACGCCTGATCCTCTGGCAATCATCCCGTCTACCCCGGGCGCCCTTCTCTTGAAGGGCGCCCTTTTTTACCTTCTTCTTGCATTGCCCTTCCCCTCGTCTGCGCCCATCCGCCCGAAAATCCCCCATAAAAAAAGCGGCAGATTGCTCTGCCGCTTTTGCCCAGCCCGCTTGGCTGTTACTTGTTGATATCCAACATGTTGTTTTGCAACATGAAATCGATCACCTGGTTGGCAGTCGTCCCTGAACCGCCCGTCAGGGTGTCGAAGGTGTGGTTCATCAGCACTATCTCCTGGGTCACCGGCGCCGCACTGCTCTCCTTGACCTGCAGATGCACCCCTTCGCTGTCCTGGAACACCGAGAGCAGGCTCTTCAGGGAGCTCTCGCTCTTGCTGCCATCGCTGTCTAGCAAGTCGCTCAGATCCAGTTTATCCCCTTCCGACTTGCTAAAATCGACGATGTAGTCCTTGGCCACCTTGCCAGCCTCGGTATCCCCTTTCAGCCAGGTGAAGGTATCGGCACCTGCATCCCCCATGAGGATGTCGTTGCCGGCCCCCCCGATCAGGATGTCGTTGCCCAGCCCGCCGCTCAATATGTCGTTGCCGGTACCGCCATAGAGGGTGTCGTTGCCACTGCCGCCATAGAGGCGATCGTTGCCGCTCTCCCCATAGAGGGTGTCGTTGCCGCTACCACCGAACAGGGTGTCGTTGCCGGCACCGCCGTACAGGAAGTCATCACCCCCCTGACCGAACAGGATGTCATTGCCATCACCGCCGAGGAGGGTGTCACCCTTGTCATTGGCCGACGACTGATCGAACTCGCTGGCGTGATCCGTGATGTAGGCGTGCACCTGGGCATCGGTCACCAACCCTGCCCCCAGCTTGCCGCTCACATACTGCTTGATGGCCGCATACCCTTCCCCGCTGATGCCGGTGAAGCGTACCGCGTCGCCAAACAGGATGTCGTCGCCCGCACCGCCATCGATCCGGTCACTGCCCGGCTTGTTGTTGATGGAGGTTCCCAGAATGGCATTGGCCAGATCGGAGGCTGATACGTTGAACTGCACCACCTGATCGCTATCGAACTGCTTCAGGGTATCGATGGAGACCTTGCTACCGATGCCGATGGCCTGCAGCACCACATTGTTTGCCTCCAGCAGCGGCAGCACGCTCAATGCGTTGTTTCTGGCTGTGTCATTGGTATACCCAGAAATGTAAGCATCTGAGATTTCGAAGCTTCCGTCTCCCTGGGGTTTAAGGGTTCCAATGATGCTATATTCCCATTTCTTTCCATTCTGTGACCACTGTCTGACATCGCCGTTGGCATCCACTATCACCCTCTGATCGCCCCCGATATTGGCGTAGAAGGCCTTGCCCGGTACGTAGTTGTTGACGTTGACAAAGGTATCCAGCCTTTGCACAGTCTTGGTGTTCACCACCGGATTGGTATTTTCGTTGTAGAAGAAGGAGTTGGGTGCCCCATCGGTGATGAAATAGGCCAGATTCTTCGCATTGGTGTTGTTCTTGGCTATGTCACTGTTGAACCAGTTCGAGGTCGCCTTGAGCGGGTCCTCATAGTTGGTATATCCCTCATAGCCATTCATCTGACTAATAACATCCTCCAACAACCCCGAAGCATTGGGATCTTTCAGATCCACGCTGACGGAACGCTTGACCTGGGTATCAAAATCGACCAGGAAGACGTTGACCTTGCCCGCAGCCTCCTTGCCCGCGCTCGCCTGAAGATCTTCGAACACCTGAATCAGCTGATTTCTAATCGTCGCCATATCGTCACCAATACTGCTCGATGTGTCGACCATAAAGGCAAGGTTGTAGTTCTGGCCTGGCAGCACCACGCTACCGTCCAGATCCCCCACCACGATATTGTGTTCACTGCCATAGGTCCGGTTCTGATCGCCAGGTTCACCTTCGGTGGACTGGAAGTAGCTCAGACGGATGCTGTCACTGTCGGTCGCGGTACTGGTTTGATCGGTCCCGACCTCCTTGGCGATGGCCTCGACCTTGAGATCCACCAGACCGGCGCTGCTGCCCGGCACTCGCAGCGTCAGTCCGCTCAACTTCACATCCAGCGCGCTCGCACTCCACAGACCGCTGTTGACGGTGAGGGTAAGCTTGCCATCAACCCCGACGGTGCCCAGCAACTGGCTGCCCTTGTAGAGCTCGGAGCCTTTGGGCATCCCGCTTAGTACCAGGCTGTCGAGCACTTCGCTGCCATCCCGATCGCTCAGGGAGGCACTCACCTCCAGCGGATAATCGACCACCACCGGCTGCACCAGGGTCAGCACGCCCGTATCCTGATTGATCTGGTAGACACCGTCGGCGAACTGGACATACTCCACGTCGTGCAGCGCCTTGGTGATACCGACCCCCTTCTCCGTGACCGAGAAGTTGAACCAGCGATCATTGATCGAGTATCCGCTGCCCTTTGTGATGGCGTAGTCGGCACGGTTGCCGGACAGTACAGCGATATCTTTATCACCAGCACCGCCATAGAGAGTATCGCCACCCAACCCAGCGACCAGAATGTCATTTCCAACGCCGCCGTCGAGGGTATCGCCCGACACTGAGTTGCCACCGACCAGCACGTCATTGCCGTTGCCACCGACGAAGTGGTCGCCGCCCCCCTTCTGGCTCACGATGTAGTCGTTGCCATCACCGCCCACCACGGAGTCCTTACTAGAAGTGCTATCGGTCAGGGTCTTGGTGATCCCGAGGGCCCCCTTGTCGAAGTTGCCGGACTGGAACTGGCCCGTGGTGATCCCCGCGCTCGGGAAGCTCAGGTTGTAAAGGGGAATACCGTTGCCCACCAGACTCAGGTTGACGGTCGGCTTGTCGGCCACCGCCGCCACGTCGATCACCAGCTTGCTGCCGTTGCTGAGGTTGGCACCGTCGCTTATCTGATAGCCGATGCTGGCATAGTCGCCCTTCATGTTGCCGACCACAGCGCCGTTGCCGTTGGCGGCATGGGTGCTCGATTCGTTCAGACCTGGCACGAAGCGCAGATGGCCTGCGTTCACCTCGGCATAGGAGATGAGGGATCCGGTTTGCACCGCAACCCACTGCCCAGCCGCATTGAGGTATTCGAGGGTACCGTTCAGCGGCAGGGTGTTGATCTGCACCCCGAGATCAGTCGCGTCCTGATCATCGCTGGCACCGAACTGGGCCCAGGTCAGGACCTGGGGCTGATCTTCGGCACCGGTGCTGTGGCCGCCAGCCGCCGTCGGCGCCCGATCGTTGTCCACTATGGTACCGGTCCCGCTCTGACCACCGATGGTCACCGAGAGGGTCTCGTTCGTCTCGACCAGGCGATCGTTTACCGTCGGGATGGTCACCGTGAAGTCTGTCACGCCCGCCGGTACCGTGATCTTGCCGGTGGTGCTGTTGTAGGTCACGCCGTTGCTGAACTGGGCATTGCCCCAGTCCTGGTAGGATGCGGGGTTGTTGCCCGATCCGCGAATGGCGAAATCGTATTCGGTCGCTTCCTGGGTCGCATCGGACAAGGTGACCTTGTGCAACAGGTTGCCCCCTTCAGTCACGCTCTCGCTGGAGACACCCTGAACCAGCGGCGTGAAGAGAGGCTTGGTGGCGAAGGAACCAATGCTGGCGTCACCGTCACCATCCACCACCCGGATCTGGAAGTCGATGTCACCATCACCCAGGGGTTTGGACATGCGCTGGTACTGGAAGAACTCCCACTTGCCGGTGGCTGGCGTGAACTCCAGCTTGAAGACGAGGTTGCCGCCCGCATCCTTCCCGAGCAGGGTATTGGCCCCGCTGGCGGTGATGGCGATGGCTGAGCCGGAAGCCGTCCGCAGACCATTCTCGAAGGTCGCCGGGTCCAGCACCAGCCCGATGGAGCCCTTGCCGTCCGCCCCCCATTGCGGTGCAACCGTACCCGAACCATAGGCGATGGCCTGCGGCGTATCAGCCCCCAGAAACTCGATAGACTTGACGGTAAAGTCGCTGTTGTCTTTGGTATTGATGTTGCCGTTATTGGTCGCCTTGATCACCATGGTATCGAAGCCACCCTGCTGCACCTGGAAGTTCTGGTTGAACTCTCCGCCCGCTGCATCCGATCTGAATGAAAGTGTGGAAATCAATACGTTGTCTCGGTAGAACTCCACGACCCCGCTCTCCAGCTCGCCGCCAAACATCTTGCTGAACTTGATGTTGGCGCCGTAGGCAACCTTGCCCGCATCCAGCGTGACGATAAGCCGCTCGGATACGGAAGAGCCATCAGCAAAATGGCGGAAGTCAATTTCATTGGCGAGGTTGTGGTAAGGCGCAGCACCGCTAGCCACCCCCAGCCCCGAGCTGGAGCCGTTGACATCCGCCGTTACCAGTGAGGAATCGGTTGCCGACTTGAAGCCCAAGGCGCTGATGGTAAAACCCGCCATGTTCAGGGTGCTCTGGTTGTCACTGTACTTGGTCAGATCGAAGAACCCGGTCAGCACATTCGGAATATCGGTCTTCACCACGGAAACGGCATCGCTGTTGCCAGCAATGGGGGAGTCGTCCTCCACGCTGACATCCAGCTTGCCCTTGGTGACGCCGCTGCCATCGGAGACCTCCACGTCCAGCTGGAACGACAGCTTGTCTTCCGAGGTCGTATCCCCGTGGTCGAGTGGCTCCTTAAGGGTCACATCATAAGTCCACGCTCCCTTGCCGCTGGCATTGGGTGCCGTCAGCTTGACCTCGACCACAGCCTTGTAATCGGCGCCGCCAATCGCCCCCGTGTAGCCGACCAGCGTCTTGCTGCCCGCATCCCAGCTCCACTGGACCTTGGCCCCACCGGACGTCAGCCCGGCCGGTCCGTTCAGGGAGATGCTGAGCGTGCTGCTGTCGATGTCGCCCACCGAGAGGGTACCGGACGCCTTGATGGCGTTGGTGGTATCCGGGTTGCCGACCGTGTCGGCAATACCGTTTGCCAGCCCCTCTTCGGAGACGACAGCCCCATTGGAGATGGTCAGCGTCGGCAGATCATTGACCGCATCCACCTTGATGGTCACGGTTGCGGGACTCGCATCCACGGCGCCGTCGTTGTCTACCGCCGCATAGTTGAAGGTGGTGTTGCCGTTCCAGTTCGCATTCGGAGTGAAGGTGAGCTTGCCGGCGTCCGCCACCGCAATGCTCTGATCCACCGTCACAGCCACCCCGTTCAGATAGAGGATGCCGTTGGCAGGCAGGCTCTTGATGGTGAAACTCACCACGTTGCCATCGATGTCGCTGCCACTGAGGGTCGGAATGGCGATGCTGGCGGCATCTTCCTGACCGTTTGCCTGCTTGTTCGCTGTCTCCGGCGCTTCATTCAGGATCTGCGCGTTGTCGCTGCCCGGCAGGGAGACGTTGCCCGCCTTGTCGGTCTGGGTCGCCGTCACCGTCAACGACTTGCCGTTGGCCGGGGTCGTCTCCGTCCAGCTGATGGTGCCATTCTGATAGCCGTAGCTCTTGCCATTGCTTGCCAGCAGGGTGCCATCGGCTTTGAGCGTCAACTGGACAGTGCTGTTCACCCCGCCATTGTTGATGGTCAGCGTCACCTTGCCGCCCGCAACCAGGTCTGCGTGATTGATCCCGGCGCGTACCTGGATCTGATCATTGCCAATCTCGGCCTTGGTCAGCATCTGGTCGTTGTTGGCATCATCCACGATAACCACGGTCGGTGCCGCAGTGGCGGTGGTGTCGCCCATGGTGGCGCTGTCGCTGCCCGGCAGCGAGACGTTGCCCGCCGCGTCCACGATGGTGGCGGTCACGGTCAGCGTCACGCC